>NZ_FO704549.1 GCF_000968195.1 Xenorhabdus doucetiae | reverse complement strand
TGAAATATTAACATGTGAGTTTTTCTTTTATCGAACTTCGATGAATGGCGGGCTTGAGTTATATTATAAAGTTAAATTAACCGAGGCATCTTTAGTGAATATAAATTTCTTTTGCCCAAACTCGATAACACATAATGATGCTCAACCAGAAGAATCGTTATCGATTAAATTTAAATCTATTACGTGGGAGCATGTAACTGCTGGAACTAGTTCTTATAGTATATGGGATGAGAGGGTATACTAATGATAATTCCAACAATGAGATATTTTGATTATTATGGTGATGAATTAATTAAAGTATCCAAATATTCAGCAGCTTATTTGTTGGATAATGTTGAATCTAAAAAACAATATTTATATGAAATTAGTCAGGTGGTTAGATTAATAAGGCGTGATTATCAAATTGCCTTATATAATTATAATCAAAGGCGTCATGAGTACTTGGCTGACATGAAAAGATGCATAGCTGAAATAAGGAGGGAATTGGATGCTGAAACGTATGGTTATGAACAAGGAAGAAGAAAAGATAGGAAAACATATTTAAATACCCAAGAATACTCAGGAAAAGGATTTCTATATTATGGTAAAAATGGGTTAAAAGTTATTGGAGGTATTGTGCAGTTTGGAGCTGGAATTATGGCTTTTAGCACAAGGGGAGGGTGGGTAAGAGGCATGGAGTCTAAAGGCATGGGAGTTCTAGCGATAGCTACAGGGGTTGGCGACGCAGTGGAAGGGGCAAGTAATATCATGTATGAATGGACAGATGGCTATATAAATCCAAGTAATCCAACTAAGTTTTTGACAGAAAAGGGGTTTTCTTTTTTTGGTGCTGATGAGGGCACTGGGGAATTAGCGTATGATATTGTAAACTTTGGCATTGGTATTTATTTTGGATTTACAGCTTTTGCTAAATATGATCCTTCTAAAAGAATTATAAACTTACCTGTGGAAAAAAAAAGTGGTCTTGAAAAGGTACCACTTTTACATAGATTGTTCGCTGAAAAAGGGGGGGTTAGGTTATTCAGACATATGGAAAATGATTATAAAAGAAAAATGTTTACCAGTGGTAAAGCAGTACTTACTTATAAGGCTAGTAATACGGCAATTAAAGCATACTTGCTGTTAGATAAATATCTTTTTAATGAGGAAAATGAAAATAACTAAAAAGATAAATTATTTTCGCCTTTAAGTATAGAAGGAAACTAAATTTTCTATCTAAGGATATTACTATGGATAGAAGTATTAAGGAAGAAAAATATATGAATGCATAAATGCAAAGCATCGCAACAGGATTATTATTGGTTGAGTATATGCTTACTAAATAAAGCAATATGATTATGGAGTTGATTGTTAATACTGTTGATAGATTCCAGCGAAACAAATCACTAAGCCACTCATCATATTTGTCCATTGACTTGTTCTCTCTTTCGTAGGCATTTCTTAAAGAATCAATGTCTTTTTTTGACAATTTATTTAATAGATAAATATTATTTTCCTTCATGGTATTTCTCTTTTTTATGGGCGTTAATGTTTTTGTCGCCCATTGTTAATGTTAATTATCAAGCTATTTTTATTTCTATTTTCTCATAAGGTGATGTTTTACTCTCTTCTGAGAAATGAGTGTTTATTCTTTCTATAAACGCATTTTTGAATTTAAATTCATGTGTTATTTTGTTATCAACACACTGAAATATTTTTAATTCTAAACTCTCATTTTTATCAATAGCATTGAATAATAAAGGTGATGAACCATCTACATTTTTTTCTAAAACTATTTTTTCTATATAACTTAAGCCCTCAATGCCTTTTGATAACTCAAGAGAGTTAACCTGTATTTTATGTTTGTGGGTATCATTGTTTGAGCAGTTTTCAGACAATAATCCTTGCTCTGCACCTGTAATTTCCATGTAAGTGGTATACTGCATAGTATTTACTCCTTTGTTAATTACTTATAAGTAAGCCATTTTATTTGAATATAGGCAATAAAAAGCTAATGCCGTCGCCGTTCTGGTTTTTTATTTACGTATCATACTGGCCTGAACACCAAGCCAGAGACGATAACTTAACACATTAGAAAAACTTGTAATGGCGGCATTAAAACAAAAAAGATCAGCCTGAGATCCTTTTTGTTAGTTGGTTATAAAACACACAAAAATGGGGATTTTTCGCAAAACTGCCTAATGCCCCAATGTGGTATAACCATGAGAGGAGCGAAGCGACATCATCGCTTTTGTTTTTTCCGTTTGGGATTCTTTCGATGCTTAATCCTAGATTCCCTGTCCCGTTGATTGAGTTCTTTATCAGGTACGCACTGTACTCAGTGAGACCGCAGCGTGATTCGGAGGCAGAGCCGTCATGTCGTTTGACGGGACGTGGTTACCACAATTTGCCTGTTTATCCTTTCGGAGACCGGGCGAAGTCCGAATCAATCAAGGGGTATGCAATGGGTTATAGTCGTTGAATGGTTTTAAGGAAGTAGTGACTCGCTAGCTTCCCTCTGCTAAGATAGGATTACCACATCGGATCTTGGCAGAGATGCATACAAGATTTAGAGTAACAGAGCCGAGGCAGTTTAACCACTGTTCTCGGCTTTGGTACATCTGGGGCTTGATCAATTCTTCACTTTGTGAGATCCGCAACGCTCGCCGCAGCATTGACTAGCGAAGTCTGTCAATGCGAGGAAGCGTCATATCATCCGTTGTTAATCTGATGCTCGTTCACACCGAAGCCGATGGTTTTTTTGTCGCCGTACATTTTTTTCCTCGTAAGAAAATTTATTAAAATAAGACGTTCGTCACAATTCCGACACTAAACTGAGATGTGTGCGGAGGCGTGCATAATTATGCATTCGCTGAAAAACGTCTGTGTGCAATTTTGCGGGTTTTTGAGGGGAAAGAGTATGGGTTTTACCGGATTTAGGCGAAAACCGCGCTGAATGGCGTTCAGGCGGTGCTGGCAACGACTGTTATGTTAAATACGTGGGCTTTTTTTGCACTTTCTCTTGATGGAGCACTATATATACTCTATTGTATATACAAAAATGTATTTTTATATGAAACCAGAAATTGAGTTTGAATGGGATACCGTCAAAGCAGCAAGCAATTTCCGTAAGCATGGGGTTCGTTTTGAAGCGGCTTCACGGGTTTTTGACGATCCCTTTCACCTGACAGTCCAGGATAGGTTTGAAAACGGCGAATACCGTTGGCAAACCATTGGCACAGTAGAAAACTGTGTGCTTGTTCTGGTGGCGCATACAACACGCTTTGAAGATGGCACTGAAATCATTCGCATCATCAGTGCCCGAAAAGCCGAGCGGCATGAGAGAAAACGTTATGAGCATGGTGAGATATAAACGAAACGAACTGCCTCCGCTAAGCGAAAAACAGAAAGCTGAACTGAGGAAACTTTCCGATAAGCCGGACAGTGATATTGATTACAGCGACATTGCGCCGCTGGATACTGCTTTCTGGAAGAACGCCACACAAGGACAGTTTTATCGACCTGTAAAAACACAAACATCGGTCAGAATTGATGCGGATGTTCTTGCCTGGCTTAAGGAAACCGGAAAAGGTTATCAGACGAGGCTTAATGCGATACTACGTGAAGCCATGCTGCGTGATCTGCATCGAAAATAATATTCAAGGGGGTTGTTCCACTAGACCCTTAATCGCGTGTGTTGTCCACGTTTACTGTGGATAACCTTGTGCGCCTGATGGAAAAAACAGTCTAAGAAATGCAATAACATCAGTTTTGTTCGTATTGTCTATTATTTAATCGATTCTGGCAGGGGAGCGTGAACTTATGTCGCGCTACCTAAACCTGTGTAGAATATCCCTTTTACGATGAAACAGGTTCAGGACAAGAACAATACTATGGCAACACAGGAAGAAAAAAAACAAGCTGCGCGGGAAGCCAGAGCATTGCTGGAAGGTTTCTGGCCAACCCTGTTTTGTTACCGCGTACCGCGTCCACTGAAGGTGGGGGTGTTAGACGAGCTGATTTTGGATGCAAAAGCCCGCGGGCTGCCTTTTGACAAAAAGATACTGAGAAAAGCGCTCGATAATTACACCGTCCGCTATCGGTATCAGAAAGCACTGGCGAAAGGCGGTAAACGCTATGGTCTTGACGGAAAAGCTGATGGGGTAGTTACCGATGAACAGCAGGCGTACGCGAAGGGTCTGATAATCCAGCGTGATGCCAAGGCGGTTCTGACGAAGAATCTCAAAAAGTGACAAATACTCAATGATGGGACAATGATGGGACCAGATGTGTTTTGTAGCACCGCCGATATGCCGGAAATCCAACAAAACGTTTTTTGGGTTGGGTAATTAAAGATCCCTGTCCTGCCTCTCCTGTTTCTGTTTCCGGCGCAGTCTTTCTGCTGTGGCGGCTGCATTCCGGCGTCTCCGTTCAGCATCTTCGGCTTTGGTATGGCTCTGTTCGACTTCCTGTGCTGCCGCGGCTCGCTGCCGTTCGGTTTCTGCAACGATATTCCTGACTTTGGCTGCGACGTCTTGTTGAAGCTGTCTGGCACGGTCTAAAGCGTCGCTGGCTTCTCTTTCCCACTTTTCTGCGGCTTGGAGTTGTGCCTGTAACCGTTGGTGCGCGACTTTCTCGGCGCTTTCAGCACGGTGTTCTGCGGCTTCGGCTTGTTGCCGGTAGTACCTGCGCTGGTTTTCGTGATCGGCATCCTGCGCTGTGCTGAAAGCAGGCGCGCAAACCATGAGCGTAAGAACGCCGCCCAGCACTGCGCCGGCCAGCGCAACAGGCCAGAAGTGAATGACGACGGCAAATCCCTGTGCAATCACCCTGAGCCGGTCATTTTCGGTCAGTATGCCGACGATAAGATCATTCATGCCGGCATAGACACCAAAGCTGACAACGGAAAGAACGAGCAGGAATGCCAGTCCTGTCATTACACGCCATTTCATCTCAGGTAAGTCTCCGTAATTTCCGGCCGGAAATGCCCCATTTCCTGACTGACGGTGGTCAGTGCGTCCTCCCGGACAAGTCCCTGCCGTTGCAGCTCGCTCATGCGTTCCTGGGCGTAGGCGTGGCGCACGCCATGCGCACCGGCAGACCATCCCAGTACGCGGCTGGCCGCTGCGCTGAAACTGTTTGTCCAGGCTTTGCCGGCACCAATCTCATAGCGGGAAAGGTAATTTATCCCCCGGTCTGTTACCGTCCGGGGTTCAGGGCGGCGCAGGGTTTCCAGCCGTTTTGCCAGGTGATGGGGGATCAGGACTTCGCGAACCAACCCCCCTTTCCCCTGCACGGTGTATAGCTGCCCGTCGCGGCCGTTCCATTTGGTTTCTGTTGCCGGCCTCTCGTTGGCCGGGCACTCCCGGACAGGAGCCAGTGTGTGCAGTTCGTGTGCCCTGAGTCCGGCCGCATACGCCAGCTCAGTAGCCAGCGCGTTTTTGGCGGTCTGTGCGCTGGCAATCAGTGCCACCTGTGCCGGGGTGTAAGCGCGGCCGGTTAACACCTGGGGACTTTCAGAATGGATAACCGGAAGGGTCTGGCCGTGGGGTAATGCGCCGGTGACGTGGTGCATCATGGCCTGAATGGCTTGCCGTTCCATGTCCAGTGTCTTCTGTCCGACGGCTTCGCCGCGGGTTTCCAGATAGTCGATGGCTGTCGCCGGTGTCAGTTTTCGCAGGTCGGAACAGGCGCGGGAGGACTTCACCCATTCCGCCACGCGGGTTAACGCTTGCTCGTAGTTGCGCACGGTGCCAACGGAGCGTAACGCGCTGCCCTGCATGGCTTTCATGACGGAGGCGGCCTGCTTGGCCGGACTGGCGAATTTAGCCATTGCGCGCCAGCCAGCGGGTGACGGTGGAGAGAACGACTCGGATACGTTTTGCCCGGAGCCAGCGTTGCAGTTCGGCGGCGCTGGCGCCTTCCCGGTACAGTTGCAACAGTTCGCCAGCGTGACGATCGAGGCGGGATTTTCGGTAACGCCTCTTGCGGATAATCCGGGTTTGTTCGCGCAGCGCGGCCAGCTCCTTGCCTGCATTAAACTGGGGCATGGGTTTCTCCACGGGTTAGGGGTGTAAGAACTACTGACCTTAAGAAGGTTCAGCGACAACTGAATGTCTATTTGCCCTTGTTTGAACCGGTGTGGTTCAGGCTCGGACTAATCTCGCCTTGTTACCCGTTTGCGTGGGTAAATCGCGGCCGTGACACTGGCTCAGTGGCGTTTGGGCTGTACGCGTCAGAAATCGCCAAATGGGCTGTTGGGTAACAGAAATCTCGGATCGTTGACCTGTATCCGGTGTAGCAGGAGTGCGTCAAAGGGCACCAGACTTATTACAGCTTTCACAATAGCGTAAAAATTGGGTAAATGGTAGTTGCGTTTAAAATATTGCGTATAAGTATGGAAAAGCTCTAAACTACCGCTATGCCAAACTTTTTAATTGTTGGGCATAGCGGGGGTTTATGGCGAAAACTAACTGAGGGATAAAGTGGGGTTTATGGTACACGGAACTCGCAAACTTGGCTGCGGTAGATGGCCTCAATGCGTGACCTATCTACCTGCCGGACGAAATGAGGTGATGGTGATGGGGAATTAGCGTATCGAACGGGGATTCTGTCGTTGTCCAACGACCGCCAGTACTCTGATCTGCTTCGCCTGATCGTCCACCTCGTAAAGGACATGCTGGCCTACCAGACTTATGCGGCGCACATCCTCGCCATAGCGTGTGTCCACTTCGTACAGACGGGGAAATTCTGCCAGCTTGTCAGTGGCGTTCAGAATGCGCTCTGTAACGTCTCTGGCATCCCAGAGTGATGAGTTTTCTGCGATATAGTCAAAAAGCGCCGTAACGTCCTCAATGGCACCTTGTTTCCATTCAAGGTCATACGGCATCGCGCAACTCCTGGTAACGGCGCTGCAACTGCTGGCGAAGCTGTTCGGTGGTCATGCCTGGGCGACTGTCGGCGCGGGCGGCCGCCACTTTTGCTCTTACCCGTTCTTCGTACTCGGCCTGTGCCAGTTCCTCGTTAGCCAGCCGTTGCAGGAGTTCCGCTTTCCGGGCTGCGTTGGCATTGGGCATGATCCGGGGCAGACTCTCTGCCAGTTCACGCAGGAAGTTGGCGTTTTCATAGTGGGTTGTGTTGCTCATGGTTATGCTCCAAATCTCCGGAAGTGGGTGGGAAATGTTGCAGGGTAGCCCATACGGGGTATGTTTTTTGCGGGTTGTGCCAGCAGGCTTACCTGTGTCGATTATACGCCATAAAATTTAATTGATTAAATTAAGGCGCGAGAAATGGCTGCTTTTCATCAATCTCTTACGAGACTAACTAAGTTACATCTATATGATTATCTTATTGAAATATTTTATCCAACCCGTTAACCTGATAGCGCCATTGGCAAAATCCAATGGTCGGGGATTTGCAACCCCGTAATAACGCTCCACTGGTAGGATGTTTCTACCAGTGTGCCTGCACTCGCCCGTTCAATGGCGGTTCAGGCGGGGGAGGCTTCGGCCTCACCGGATGAGCGTTACCAGTATTGCAAACCCTGCTTGAGTCGCCACCAATAACGACAATGAGGTGAAGCAGGTATGAATACAAAAGACTGGCATCCCGCCGATATCGTTGCAGCTCTTCATAAACAAGGTACAACCGTTGCCGCCCTATCCCGTGAATCTGGTTTAAGTTCTTCCACACTGGCAAATGCACTGAAACGGGCATGGCCAAAAGGGGAATGGATCATTGCCCGTCGTCTGAATATGCATCCCGCACAAATCTGGCCAAGCCGGTATTTTGATCTAAGAGGACGCATGACTGAACGAAAACCCAGAAATACCCCAAACTGGGATGAATTGGTCAGCAAAGACGGATACGACGTTTGAGGTATTTTGATTTCACTTTCTGCAATCAGCCGGTCGCCGAGGTTTTTTTACGTTGTAGTTATTCCTGAGGTGCATCGGCAAATTTTACCAGTACCTCTATAACCCCAAACTTGAGAAGTTAAAGACGCATTCAAAAGCCGTTCTAAACTTTCAGGATGTATTTGGTCTTAAGTCCACTCACGGGTGTTTTTAACGTACCTAATGGGTATTTTTAGTGACTAAAATCGCCTGTTTAACATAATAGATCATGGGTACCTGAATTTATAGATAAGATAAATCTTTTTCATTTTTAATATTTTATTTGAGTTATTTTTGTAATATTATGATTTTTTATTAAAAAATTAATAGGATATACTGATGGCGAATATTATTTATCTTAAGTTACAAGGAAGCAAACAGGGTTTGATCTCTAGCGGATGTTCTACTATGGAGTCTATAGGTAACAAATTTCAAAAAGGGCATGAAGATGAAATATTAGTTAATGAATTATCCTCTAACTTATCAATGCATCAAAATGTGAATTTTCAACCAATCGACATACGTAAACCCATCGATAAATCATCTCCTTTATTATCACAAGCGTTAACATCAAA